>NZ_CP171364.1:0-2019 GCF_046523945.1 Faucicola mancuniensis
ATCAGAAAAACATACTTTTTGCAAGTAAAAAAACTCATTCTTGTCGGAACACGAAAAATGTGCCTTTTTGACCCACAACGCGATTCATAGATTAGTATGATTCTTGGACGTAAGACAAGTCGAAGTGTGATACTCTTGAATCGACGGAGTCAAGAAGGCCGGTGGCAGATTGATCGCTCTCTTGGGGCTTTGTAAGACCCCGTTTCATAGATGAATCCAAATCGGCCACCGCAAACCAAAGTGTGGCGACTCAACAAAGTCGACCGCGTATAGGAGTGCTGGTGTTATCACCCGACTTTGTTAAGTCCTTCCGCCTCTTTCATTTTAGGAGAAAAGAAATGGAAAGTCAAGAAGTCAAGTATGTAGGAGTCGATTGTGGAAAGAAAAGTATAGAGGTTGTTCGAATCAATTCGGAAAACTCACTCGAACGTAGACAATTCAGCACAACGGAAAGTGGTATTAACAATTTATTACAATGGTTGACCTTGAATGACATTGTAGGTCTGGAAGCAGGATCTCAATCTTTTAGAATTGCAAAATCAATATTAAACAAAGGGGTTCAAGTAATTGTCCTGAACCCGGGTAACCTGGCCACAATCTATCAGTCGTTAAAAAAACAGATAAAGAAGACTCTCTCAAGATTGCGAGACTCATACAACGTTTTCCAATAGAAGAATTACCTACTGTTCCGATTCCAAATGATGAAGAGGAGGACAATAGAAGACTATGCACGGAACAAGAGAATTGGACAAAACAACTAACGCAAGGAAAGAATCGGCTTCATAGTTTATTCACCCAAGCCGGTTTGACTCAGATCACTAAAAAGCATTTAAGAACAAAAGCAAATAGAGAAATCTCTGTAGCCTTACTTCCAAGTCGATACCAAAAAGAAGCGGAAAGAATATTAAAAGTTTTAGATTTAGTGGAACAAAATCTAAAACTCATAGAAAAAGAAATTCAAGAAGCTCTCAAAAAAAAAAGCCTATGTTCAGACGATCATGTCTATGCCTGGAATTGGAATGATTACTTCTTTGGCGATTATGAGTTACATGGGTGATTGTAAAAGATTTTCTTCAGCTAAACAAGCGGCTTACTACGCTGGTTTGGTTCCGAGAGTTGACATTTCAGGAGACACGGTTCGATACGGAAGAATCATAAATCGAGGTTGTCATTCAATTCGAAGGGTGATTGTTCAAGCGGCTTGGAGTCTGGTTCGTTGTCAACACGGTGGTAAGGTAAAAGAGTTCTATCAAAGGTTATACCTTAAAAAAGGTGCTAAAAAATCGATCATCGCTACTTCACGTAAAATGATCGAAGTTCTTTACGTAATGATTCGAACCGGAAAACTTTTCGATTCTATGCCTGAAAATATATTAAATCGAAAATTAACTCAATATGGTCTTATGTAAAAAAATAACGGGAGGGCTTGACACAAGAAACATAGGAGAGAGCGTTGTGTTGAGTTTTCCCTTTTTTGGGGTGGAGGTGGTAAGGTTCGGAAAATTTTTCTCTATCAGAAAAACATACTTTTTGCAAGTAAAAAGACTCATTCTTGTCGGAACACTTGAAAAATGTGCCTTTTTGAGCCCAGAACGGCGATCCATAGAAAGCCCGTTCTGTTGAGTTCATTCTGATTCTAAAATCCTATTCAACTTGTGGGGTTGGTTATGGTAGAAAGCGTTGTGCTGAGTTTTTCGAACGGGCCTAAGATTGAGTTTCACAAAAATATGGGAACTACAATGAAAATCGAACTACATTAGAACTGCTTGAAAGTTCGTATATTGCCAAATACAACTTAAGTTGTAGGAATTACTGCATTTTATTAAAAATTTCTAAAGAACTATCGCGTAAAATTTCTTGAGGTTTGGGACAAGTTCTAAAATAAAAATAGCGGGGTTTTTTAAGTCCCGCTATCTAAATTAATTTTATGAATTTGATTTTATAGTATTTTCAAAAAATCAAATATTCTGAAATAATAATTTATTCTTATTGCTCTATACAAACCAGACCCAAATTATA